>NZ_KL543984.1:41662-42715 GCF_000711905.1 Methermicoccus shengliensis DSM 18856 | reverse complement strand
ATTACTTTCAATCCCACTTTGGTCTTATTTCAACTAGAGTACCTTAACGGCACCATAGAACACTTTTCAGCCTTTCAATCCCACTTTGGTCTTATTTCAACCCTAACAGTCTCAAACATCCTCGTGTTCGGCAACACCTTTCAATCCCACTTTGGTCTTATTTCAACTCCAGACTACGCTTTTTAGCATACAGTCCGTTGCTTCTTTCAATCCCACTTTGGTCTTATTTCAACTTGAATGAATTGTTAGATGCCGGGCGATTAGTGGGCGCTGGCCTTCGATAGCAAGTTCAGCACAGCGACCCCACTAACAATAAGACCGATGCCGACAAACCCCCACGCATCGAGCTTTTGTCCGTAAACAAACCAAGCGATAGCTGTCACCAACGCAATACCGGCCCCAGCCCAGACCGCGTATGCGATGCCAACAGGTATGGATTTAAGGGCGAGGGACAGGAAGTAAAACGCGATTGCGTAGCCAACTACAACCACAATTGATGGTGCCAGTTTCGTGAATCCATAACTTGACTTCAATGCGGACGTTGCGACCACTTCACCTAAGATTGCAACTCCAAGAAACAGCCAGTTCTTCATGCTTCCCTCCATCGGTCTGGAAGGCGAACTTTCAATCCCACTTTGGTCTTATTTCAACGGTCATCATAGAAAAAGCTTTCCATGTATCATTGAACTTTCAATCCCACTTTGGTCTTATTTCAACCCGATAACAACGAGGGCAACGTGCCACGTAGTGGTGACCTTTCAATCCCACTTTGGTCTTATTTCAACCGCCGCCGGCGGGGAGAAGTGAAACGAGTAGCATACTTTCAATCCCACTTTGGTCTTATTTCAACGAGAAAGTCCACACCGAAGAGAATGACATGAAGATGCTTTCAATCCCACTTTGGTCTTATTTCAACCTGCTCTGTCTCTGAGATAGATGTATACATTGAGAACTTTCAATCCCACTTTGGTCTTATTTCAACGAGCAAGCGCTCGCCACCCGAGGAGAGTATGTAGTACTTTCAATCCCACTTTGGTCTTATTTCAACTCGAT
>NZ_KL543984.1:0-40377 GCF_000711905.1 Methermicoccus shengliensis DSM 18856 | reverse complement strand
AACCTTTCAATCCCACTTTGGTCTTATTTCAACCAAAAGCAGGCTATCCACACCTCCACATCGTTATCTTCTTTCAATCCCACTTTGGTCTTATTTCAACCACGCCCTATTTTCCCTTATTTCTCTATTTAATCTTTTCCCACACCTCCTTTCAGACCCCCTCTGTCGTCGATCCCCAATAATGTGGATGCTTATAAATATCGACTGCATTGCCTACGGAGTGGGCAACACACAGAAAAATAGCAAAGAGGATTTAACCAAGCAAACTCATACTTCCTCCGTCAACCACTTCCACAGCTGCAGTATTTTTATCTCCTTTCCATTTATTTCCAGAACTTCATCCCGATCCCACGTTATCACCACAAGATTCTTACATCCTAATTCCTTGGATGCCTTTAATAGACTGTTTATCTCCCTTTTCTCATTTTCCGGTGTTAACTCGTAGGTTACCTGAACAAGCTGCTTTACTCGATTTCCCTCCTTTACAACAAAATCCACCTCCCTCTGATGATAATCTCTCCAGTAGAATACGTCCATTAAAGGATTCAGATTTCTTTTTCTAAGCAGTTCCAGAAAAACCACATTTTCCATCAATTTTCCTTTGTCTTCGGAAGACCTGGCAATTTTTGTTAAGCCGGTATCACACAGATAGACTTTCTTTGGGTATGACTCTCTTAAATGTGGTTTTTCGGAATATTTCCTCAAAAAGAAGAAGAAGGCCGTATCCTCAAGTTTTGATAGGTAGTCATACACGGTATTTTTCGAAACCCTCACACCCATGCTTTTAAGCCTGTTAAAGATGGAGTTCACCGATATCTCTTTTGAAAAATTTCGGATTGTGGAGGTATGTAAAAATCTGGCAAGTTCGATGTTCTTTATCTGATGCCTCTCAATGAAATCCCTGAACAGAATTAAATCGGCGTATTCCCTCAAAATTTTTATTTTCTCCTCGTTCAGAACAACGTCTGGAAACCCGCCGAATTCCATGTATTCCAGCAAATAATTCCTTATTTTTGCGGACTCATCTCTGCTCACGTATTTTTCCATCATCAGTCCTTTTGACTTTAGAAACTCCTTGAAGCTGAAGGGGAGGAGAAGATAGGATAGTGTTCTCCCCCTCAGCTGCGTTGCAATTTCCTTGCTGAGAAGTTTTGAGGACGAACCCGTCAAAAACAACCTGTATTTTTTCAGATCATGAAGCTCTCTTATGATAATTTCCCAGTTTTTCATATTCTGTATCTCATCCAGAAACAGGTATTTCGGCTCTTTTCCATAAATTTCGATAAAAATTCTTATTATATCTCTCAAATCGGTGTATTCTATTCCATAAAGTCTGGAATCCTCAAAATTTAGATAAATATGATCTCCTATCTTTCTGGAAAGCTGAAACAGGTAATAGGTTTTTCCTGCCCTCCTCGGACCGATTATGGATATGACAAATTGAGATTCTAATGGTACGGATAGTTGCCTTTCTATGAGTTCGGGTTCGAAGCTCTCATATTCCTTGAGGTAGTCCACCACGTCATCTCTCTTCATGTATGCCTATTATAGGGAAGGTTCTAAAAGTATTTTTCCCTCTCAGAGGGAAAGTATATGGCTTCTTTCAATTCTACCTTAGTCTGATTTTAACAGGTGCGGGCGGGAAGCCCCTTCCGTTAGAGGGGTAGTTCACCTCCTTTCAGACCCCCTATGTCGTCGATCCCCAATGTTGCTTACTTCGTAAGCAAACTGTTGATTAATCAACACCCTTCATGCTGTTAATCGCCTGAGGTGGTGTTTATGCTAATGTGGACAGGTCCTCCCAGCATATCAAAAAATTTAGGTATTGATCATAATACCAAAAAGTTTTTTAATTATTGCATCCCCATTATTCTTAATGAGATTAAGAATTGATCTCATTTGCACTTCTAATCCTGTCATCGATATGAACAGCTCGTATCATCTCGCTTCTCTCTTTTACCGTGCCCTTCAGCGCTCCAATCCACATCTCTCGCTTGAATTACACTCAACTCCTGGATTCAAATTCTTCACGTTCAGTAAGCTGATGGTGGAGAACAGGGAGTTTGTTATTGAAGGAGACCGGATGCATCTGAAGAACAGGAATACCCATGTCTTCTTCTCATCTCCACGAAATGAAATCGCCGCGGCTGTTGTGAGCGGTTTGCTGGAGAAACCAGAGATCAGCATTGGTGGCGCGGAATTCGTGCTCTCAGGTATAAAGGTAATGCGTGAAAAGGAGATCGGGGAGAGGGAGAAGTTCGTAACGCTCTCGCCCGTGAGCGTTACAACGGTCGTTGAGGAGGGGGGGAAGAAAAAGATCTGGGACCTGTTCCCGGATGAGCCGAGGTTCTATGAGAACGTGCGGAAGAATCTGGTGAGGAAGTTCAGGTCCCTTCATGGAAGAGATCCCGAGGACGAAGAGCTCGAGATCAGGGTGCTGAACGCCAAGCCGAAGATGATTCGCATAAAGGACACCTACCACAGAGCAACCGAGATGGTGTTTGAAGCCAGTGGGAGCAGGGAGCTTCTGGAGATGGGGTACAAGGCCGGGTTTGGTGAGCGCAACAGCATGGGGTTCGGGATGGTGAAGGCTCTGTGAAAGACCCTGTCGAGATCTGGTTCAAGCTCGCACGGCGGGATTTGCAGGGTGCCAAGAAAAATTATGAGATAGGAGAGCCCCACATTGCAGCATTTTTAGCTCAGCAATCAGCTGAAAAAGCACTGAAAGCTTTGTTAATCAGCCAAACTGGAAATTTTCCAAAAATACACGATTTAACTCGGCTTGCCAGAATGGTAAATGCTCCAGAAGACATTGTGGAGCTCTGTGCTAAAATAACTCCAGCATATACAGCAACAAGATACCCGGATGTAATGGTGGAATTTAATAAGGGAGAAGTAGAAGAATTAATAGAAGACGCAGAGATGGTGATCAAATGGGTGGAACAGTCGATCTGACAGAGATTGAAAACTTTTTGGAGAAAATCAGTAAAAGATACGGAATTAAGAAAGCAATAATATTCGGATCAGCTGCGAGGGGAGAGTTTAAAGAAGACAGTGATATCGATTTAATTATTGTAAGCGGCGAATTTAAGGGAAAGAGTGCATTGAAGCGCCCAGTTCAGCTTTATCTCGAATGGGATTTGAACTATCCTGTTGACTTCATCTGCTATACAACAGAAGAATTTGAGAATCTGAAGAATAGGCCGAGTATAGTAAGGGAGGCTTTGAGAGAGGGGGTTGTGGTTGAGTTTTGAGGAGGATATGCTATCAGAATGTGTTGAAATGGGTTTTGAGACGAAGGAGAGCAGGGAGCTTCTGGAGATGGGATACAAGGCCGGGTTTGGTGAGCGCAACAGCATGGGGTTCGGGATGGTGAAGGTGGTTTGATAACAGAGGGGTTTCGTAAATTAACTGCTGTTAACCCATACGAATATCAAAAAATAGCTATGGAAAATTTGGTAGAAGGTAAATCACTTATTGTTAGAGCACCTACTGGTTCTGGAAAAACGGAAATTGCTTTAATTCCTTTTATTTATGGTGTCAACGATTTTCTACCTTCTCAGCTAATTTATTCTCTTCCAACGAGAACTTTGGTCGAAAGTATTGGTGAGAGAGCAACAAAATACGCTTCATCCAAAAAGCTTAGAACGGCTATTCATCACGGTAAAAAAGCGACGAGTAGTCTTTTTGAAGAGGATATAATCGTTACAACAATCGACCAGACTGCTGGAGCGTACTTGAGCGTTCCGTTAAGTATGCCCAAGAGATGGGGAAACATGTTCGTTGGTGGTGTTGCATCGGCCTTGGCAGTTTTTGATGAGGTACACACCCTTGACCCAGAAAAAGGCCTTCAGACGACTGCAGCAATAGCCATGCAATCTGCGAAACTTGGTTTCCCCTCAATTATAATGTCCGCCACCCTGCCAGATGTTTTTATTGAGCGTGTTAGGGAGAGGGTGGAGAGAGACGGAGGCAAAGTAGAAGTTGTAGATGTTAAGGATGAGTCAGAGATTAAATCAAGGAGAAATCGGAAAGTTGAGCTTATAAACAGAACTGATGAAGAGTTAGCGGCTGACATTGTTCTAAAAGAGGTCGAGAGCAACAGAAAACTTGTTGTGGTTGTTAACACCGTTGAACGGGCACAAAAGCTATATCTGGAACTAAAAGACAGAACAGAAGTTCCAGTACTTCTCTTACATTCCAGATATCTCGAAAAAGACCGAGCAGAAAAAGAGAAGTTTCTCGAGGAAATTTTTGGCAAGAGTAGTAGAGGCGAATGTATATTTATTTCCACACAGGTCGTGGAGGTTGGTATGGATATCTCTTCTCCAAAGATTTTGTCAGAAGCTGCTCCAGTTGATGCACTGATACAAAGGGCAGGAAGATGTGCGAGATGGGGTGGCAACGGTGAGCTTCATGTGTTTGGGCTTAGTGAAGGTTCCGGAAATCCATACGCTCCATATTCAAAAGAGCTTGTTGAGAGCACTATAACAGAGGTTAATAGTAGAGGGAAGAGCTTTGTTCTGGACTGGCAGACTGAAGTTGAACTCGTTAACCAAGTTCTTTCAAGTCATTTTGAATTTTTCATGGATTCAACATTCTTTTATCAAAGGCTTGGGGAACTTGCAAGAGCCGTTTATGAGGGTAGTAAAGCGAAAGTTGAGCAAAATGTTAGAGAAGTTTTCTCATGCGATGTTACATTGCACGAAAATCCCGAATCCTTGGAAGCTGAGAAAATCTTGGCACTGCCAAAGATACGTGTTGATGCACGTGTTTTGAGTGGCAAAATCGAGAAACTTGCGGAAATGGGGATTAAGGTATATAAATTGGAGGAGAATCCGGTAATTGGGGATTACGAAGAGAAGTACACACCAAGTCTTGTCAGAAGTAATGAAGATGTGACTCCGTTTGAGCTTTACGTTTTGAGTGGTGCCTACTACTCTCCGGATGTAGGACTTGTATTCGATAAACCTGTTCCGGGGGCTGTCAACTCTTTTGAACCCGATAAACAGAAATTTGAGGATGTTAAAAGCCACACAGAATATAAACTTGAAAGAGAAACTTGGGTTGAACATGCAAAGAATACTTTGTGGATGCTCGAATATTATCTGATTCCACGCTATCGCTATGTTATCAAAAATTTCGCTAACTACTTCGGGTATGGATATAATGAGCTCGTCAATCTTATCAGGTGCATAACTGCACTACATGATCTTGGTAAGCTGAATGTATATTGGCAGAAAAAAGTTGGCTGGGGTGAGAGAGTGCCCTTAGCTCATTCAGATGAGACCAATGTCAAAGGTCTGCCACCACACGCTACAGTTTCAGCAAGAGCCTTGCAACCTTATTTAGAAAGTTTATTCGATGATGAGGACGTGTTCAAAGCATTCTATTTGACTATTGCCCATCACCACGCACCGTGGGCGAGAGAATACAAAGGATACAGTCTAATTCCACACTTCGACAAATTCATCGATGAAGTTTGGAGTGTTCCAAAAGAGTTTATCAAAGCCCATGATTCAGCTAATAGGCTTGATTTTACGTACTTAGATGTAGTTGATGAGAATGAAGCTTACAGACTTTATGGCTTGCTTTCTAAATTGGTAAGAATCTCAGACAGACTTGCTACTGGAGGTGTAAGTTATGAATCGATATTTTCTGCCTAAAACTGGCTGGGAGTTTTTTGATGTATCAAGGGCATACGGAGTGGCGATTATTGTGCATGCACTGAGCGGGGACGCAATCGTAAGTGACATGGGTGGGTTTTATTTGATAGAATCGAAAAGAGAGTTGGATTTTGGGAGAATCGACCAGATTCATCGATTTTTAGGTGATGACCAAGCTTGGAACTGGACGTTCCTAACGATTGGAAGTGGACAAAGAGAAAAGACAAAAAAGAAAGTTGTAGAGTTCTTAAGAAATATAGAAAATATCCGAAATATATTGGATGGTCTAAAAGAGATGAAATCACCAGTTTCTATAGGAAGCGGAAAGGAGACTCTCTACCAGCCAATGGAGCTGGCAGCAACGAAGGGAATTAGGGATGAAATTCTGCTAAAAAAGCAGTATTCTGAGGGGTCGTCTGTAAAAGTATCGATAGATGATTTTAGTATGTCAGTACTGGGGCACGTCAATGCAACCATACGAAAGTTCTCAAACATGGGCATGGTTTTTGCTGTTCCAAGCCCCACTAGAACGAGAATACTCCACCTAGTTGATGAAATTAAAAAGAGAATCGACGATTCTGTAAAAGGATTACATAGGGCAGGATGGTTCCCATCAATAGCTCAAATAGCCATAAATTTAGTTTTAGAGGAGATCAGAGTTGAAGAAGGAGGCAAGTTTGCTCCAAAGTTTGGCTCTTTGATATATGGCGTGATGGTAAAAACCGGAAATCAGTGGAAACCGTTAACGGGAGGTATTTTTCCTCTTGATTTTCTACACCAGACAGCAGAATCCAATGAAGCAAAGAACGTGCTGAATAAATGGAAAAATATTTTTGAATGGACTGCCTTCAGAAAAGGATATGAAGATTTGCCAACTACTTTGGCCGAATTCATAGCAAATCCAAATTTGTCCAATTATGAAAGATACATCAGACTTCATCTAAGAAATGAGCTTGATAACGATCGCATAAGCTTCGGAAGTTACGAAGAGGGAATTTTAAAGGAGGTGATAAACTTTGTCGGAGTTTAAACTTGGAGATATTTTTGGATGTGAGGCTGTAAAGAATTTTGGATCAGCATTGAGGAAAGCACTGAGGATTGGCGAAGATTACGCGTCTCTTGTGGAATTAGAATACGTTGAGACAAAGGAACAGTTTGAAGAAGTTATTAAGAAGTTTTTGAGGAGATATGAGAGTACGGCAAGGAAAGGCTATAGGGGAAAGGAACTTAGTCGTCTTAGTGAGAAAGATTTAGAAGAACTTATGAGTCTGGTCGATAAATACGATGTAAAGCCAGTTAGAGCGGCACTTATCAGTTACGCTCTTGTTAAAAGCGAGAGAGAAGAGTCTCCTGAGTCTGAGGAGGTGGTTTAAGTGAACGAAATATATGAAATTGCTATTTTGGGTAGGGCTACATGGCAGCTACACAGCCTGAACAATGAAGGAACCGTTGGAAACGTCACAGAGCCGAGAAGTGTTAGAATAATCGACCCGAACACGAAGAAAGCAGTAACAACCGACGGAATTTCTGGAGAGATGCTAAAGCACATTCATACGGGGATCATGTGGGTCTTAGATGATAAAAGCAACTTATGCGATGCCTGCAAGGTGCTAAACCCAGAAAAATTCAATTTTGCGATAAAAACAAAAAAAGTTACGGCCAATGACGTTGAAGACGCGTTAGCGCAGGCTTTAGGGACATGCGATATATGTGACGTTCAGGGCTTCCTTCTTGAAAGGCCTACGGCTTCAAGGAAGTCAACAGTAGAATTCGGCTGGGCTCTTGGAGTACCTGAAGTCTATAGAGATATCCACACCCATGCAAGACATGCTCTTGGTGAGAAGGGTAGAGGTGATAGGGGTCAAGAAAACGAAGAAAAGGCCGAAGGTGTTTCAACACAGATGGTTTACCACCGTCCAACCCGTTCCGGTGTATATGCAGTAATCTCAGTATTCCAGTCTTGGAGAATTGGATTAAATGAAGCAAGACAGAGCAAATACACCTATGATGCGGACGATAGCGCGAGGGAAAGAAGATACAAGCTTGCATTAAAGGCGTACCAGCTTCTATTTTCCCGTCCAGAAGGAGCAATGACAACCACACGATTACCACATGTTGAAGATTTCAGTGGGGTAATAGTTTACTCGACAGAGCCAATGCCTGTACCTGTGATTTCACCGCTCAAGGATAGCTATGCCAATGAAATAAAGACCATATCAGAAAGCATAAACGATTCATTAAAAGTTGTGGAATTTGATAGTATCGCAGACTTCGCGACGAAGATGGGACAGTTGACTGACAATAAGCCGTATAAAATGGAGTTTTAGGTGAACAGAGATGCAGTGGGTAAAATTAACACTACACTTTCCATCATTTTTCTCGTACCGCATACCAGATTACTCTTCACAGTACGCTTTGAGTGTCCCGTTACCATCTCCGTCGGCGATAAAGCTTGCAGTGGTAGCAACGGCCATAAGAGCTACTGGTAATGTTGCTGAAGGTGAGCGTGTTTTTTATGCTGTGCGGGATGCTGATGTACGAATTGTCCCGCCCAAGCAAATTGCAATTAACTCGTTTTTGATTAAGCGATTAAAAAAGAAGGGGATTAAGACTAAAGCAGATAAAGAAAAATATGAGCAAGGCTCGTTACCCGCGTTTGAATCCACGTTCGGAATTAGAGAGTATGTCTTTTTCCCAAATGACGTAAACCTGTTTGTTGGTTGTGACAATGTAGATACTATAATCAAATATTTTGGTATGCTGAGATATCTTGGCTCAGGCGACTCGATGCTTTACGTCAAGCGCATGGAGCAAACAGAAGAGCCGACAGAAGATGCAATTAAAGCATTATCCGATAAAGAATTTGTGGAAGCTATTTCCAAAGAATCCTATGTGATTTATCCAGTAAAAGACATAAGTAAAAAGGCAATATTTGAACAAATAAACCCATATTCAGGCAAATCGGGCAGAAACATCTTCGAAAGAAAGTACTACCTCATCAAAGCCAAAATCAAAAAGGGCAAAAACTGGAAACTCCTCGAAATTTGTTAGTCCCACCTTCAAACAAAGAACTATAGGCGAGCCTAAGAAGTCTTAAATAGTTTATCCTTCTAACATTCGGGTGGAAAAATACGACCAGCCTGGCACCGCTCTACGGATGGAGCGGAGCGCTGGAATGAGGGGGTAGAGTGACTGCATGTTCTACTCAAACTCAAAAGCTCATGAAGAGCACATAGGGTTGCTGGATAAAGAGAGCACTACGGCGCTCAGCTCGTATCACTCGTCATCTTTGATTCCTACTTAGGTGTGGTGATGGTATGCGCAGTGCAGAAGCTTCTGTGAAAGTGTGCTCGGATTTTGAGATCACCGTTTACAAGGACCCTTGGATGGATAATGGTCTGGAGAACTTCTTCAGAATAACAGGGGATTTGGACTCCTGTGATGCAGAGCTGACAGCCACTTCTGTGAAGATTGAAATAAAGAATAAAGAAGAGTTTATCAAGGAATTGACAAGAAAGATTCTTGAAAAAAGGCAAAACTTGCTTGTGATTGAGAAAAATGATAAAACTAACGAAATTAAAGAGATCAGGAAAGACCATCTAATACTGCAAGAGGAAAAGAAGATTGGTGGAAAGGTTGCCTTTAAGGAGGACTTATATAAGCCAGAAAAGACGGCTGGAATGCTATCGAGAATATTTGACACGAAAGAAGGGAAGTTCAGGTGCATTTTATGCAGTCGCTCTTTCGACAGAGCCATTAAGAAACTTCAGCAGGCAAATTATCCTTTCGTCACTAAAATAGCAAGTTTGAGCGGTGTGAGGAGTTATAAGGATGGGAAGGCGCTATCTCTCAAAGAGTACTACGATAATCTTTGCCCGCTTTGCTATCTGATCGGGGTTCTGGAATGGACTGATGAAGCCCTGATTTACAGAACTTTTCCGGGAGACAAATCGTTTTTGTTCCTTCCCCATTTTGTCAGTTTGAGAGAGTTACATGATTTTAAGAAGTCCTGCATGTACTCGGGCATCCTGAACGAGACGGCCAGATATTCAAACATACGCGTTAACCCGAGTTCTGACGAGGTTGAAAACACTCCCGGAGAGTACTCCACACTGCTCTGCTTTTACGAGAAGTTCATTGAGAATGCAACAGAGGACATAATTGCAAATGACTGGGTTGTGCTTCACATTCCGTTTGGTGCCGTGAAAAATATAAAAGTGGATTCAATAAACGTTGAAAGAGGGATTCTGGGGATTATTAGAGATATATATGAAAATGGAGAAAAGTGCAATTTCATTTATAAAGAAATATTCAGCAAGATGTATTTCCACTCAGAAAACAAAAAGGGTGGAGACTGGGATACCACAAGGGAAATTCAGGAGAGTTTATCCAGATTCTTTCTGCTCGATGATTTCAGAGATTTCACGAGTAGCTTGCTGCCTCGAAAAGGTGGCTACGTCCTCTTCTCCTCTGAAACCAGGAGGGCTTTGGAGGAGCTGATATTTGTATGGAGGTGGAGAAGAATGGGCATTCCCAAGGAGAGGCTCGATGCCATAAAAAGTGTTGGGAACATTATCGCGAAGGCGTCCCGGAACAACGCCTCCCTGCTCTACAAGATGGACAGGGTCAGAACGGTGGACGAATTCTGGAGCGTTCTGAGGGAGATAGCAAGGAAGCTCCCCGGCATGGAGGAAAAAGACCTGAAAATGATCAGACCCACTGCCCTGGACGAGCTGATTCAGCTTGTGAAGGGCGTCGTCGAGAACAACAAAGAGGGATGGAGGGAGGTCAGGGATTTGCTGATCGTTTACTCTTCCATGTATTATGCGATAGACAGAATGTCCAAGGGAGGTGGCAGTCAATGAAGTGCGTGAGTGTTGTGTGGTTGTCTCAGACCGATTTAACCAACCTGAACTCTGGAGAGGGTGAGGCGAACTTTATTGATATCAAGAAGTACAAAAGGAACGGTACGGAGTATCCGTACGTTTCCGGACAGGCGATGAGGTACTATCTCAAAGAGGCCATCCGGAGAAGTCTTGGGGACGAGTACATGTGCGTGCCCAATGACAAGGGTGAAACCTGTGGAGACATCCAGAAGTGCATTGGATGCGATCTGTTTGGGTTCATGACAACGATAAAGAAGGGGGTAACTCTGCCAGGCCATCCAGAGGGGCACCCGGGTGGGGCGATTACACGGGTTTCACCTGTTAAGGTCTCCCCAGCAGTGGGTTTACTGCCATTTGAGGACAATGCCGTCGTGGATTTTCTCACCAGAAGGCACAGAATGTCTGAAGGGGAGATGAGTGGTGACATCGTCAACGTTGAGGTCGGTCTCAACCTGTACAAGTGCGGAATGGCTGTAGATGTCGCACGGGTCGGTGGCGAGGAGAGGGTTGACGAGAAGGAAAGGACGGTCAGGATAGAGCACTATCTGGATGGAGAGGAAAGAAAGAAAAGGGTTTCTAAGGTTCTTGAGGCCATCAGGTACCTCTCGGACTATTCAAAGCAGGCAAGGTTGCTTACGGACTTCACGCCAGATTTGATTCTGATTGCCTTCCAGAACGTGTATTCTCACAGGCTGCAGAAAGCATTCTCTGTAAATAATGGGGCTGTGGATCTGCAGAGGCTGGAGGCCGTGATCAAAGACGTTGAGGAATACAGTCCAAAGATGATCGCGGGAATTTTGCCGGGCGTTATTGAAAACGATGACGATGTGAGGGCAAAGCTGGAGGAGCTTGGTGTCGAGGTCAGGAGCACAAATGAGGCCATAACAGGGGCGTTGGAGTACCTGAATGAACAAACGCTGTAACGGTGTTAACATGCTCGGGCTGAAGCTCAGGGTCGATTGCCCGTATTTTACCACGTTCAGGGAGCCAACGTCCACCTCCCTTATTTTGAGCTACCACATTCCACCCTACACCACAATCAGGGGCATGATTTCAAACGCCCTTGGACTGCCCAGAGATGACTTGAGAGTTCAGGAATGGTTTAAAATCGGAATGAAACCGCTGAACTTTGAAAAGTGCAGGGAGATGGCGAAGGTTCTGAAGTTGAAGGGGACTGGCAGGAGCTATCAGAGAACCTTTCCCTCTTCGCCCATGTTCAGGGAGTTTCTGGTGGAGCCGAGCTACGAGATATTTCTGGTCGGAGAGGATGAGAGAATTAAAGAAGTACATTCAGCTCTTTTGAGCCCAGAAAGACCGCTGTATCTCGGTGGTTCGGACGATCTGGTGGATGTGGAAGTTTTTGAGCCGGTGGAGGTGGAGGAGGTGGAGGCAGAAGAGGTTTGGAGCGTTGTTGAGGGAGTTCATGAGGGGTGTGTTGTGGAGAAGGTGCCTTACAGGTTTGTGAGGGCTGGAAGGACGTTTGGTGTGGAGTACAGGACGGTGTCGATTCCTATTGCTTATCCTGCTAAGGGGAAAATCAAAGCAGTTGAATTCGAAAATCGATATGTTGTGGTGTTGTAAATGTACAAAGCTGAATTTGATGTTGAGGCTATAACGCCGATATTTATGAGGGGGGCGAACCCGAGGGGAGCGGAGATTAGAGCATCCTCGATTAAGGGGTTGATGAGGTGGTGGTTCAGGGCTTTGGCTGGAAACTATTTTGGAGATGATATTGAGAATTTGAGATTAGCTGAAGGAAGAATACTTGGCTCTGCTGGGAGCGGTGGGACTGGTAAGAGCAGAATAATCATAGAAGCCGAACGAGTTGAAGGCAAGTCTACTTATGAAACTAAAAACAAATATGAACCATATTTCTGGTTTTCTCAAGTTGGAAGAAATTCAAAAATTGGAAGAAATTCAAAGCCGGCTATACTTCCGGGTGAGAGATTTCACATTACTATCAAAAGCTATGAGGGGACTGCACTTAAAGCGTCGCTCCTGTCTTTATGGATGGCACTTCACTTGGGAGGATTTGGATCGAGATCGAGAAAGTTTGCGGGATCTCTCTTTCCGGTGGCAGAACCAGACATGGATGTTGAAGTTGGTATTAGATTTGTTCCTCCCCTTGAAATCTCTATCGACAATTTGAAGGAATACTATTCCGAAACTTTCAATGCTTTAATTAGGGAGACTACGGAAATTATGGGTAAGTTGGACTTTAAAAGGGGTGTCGTCAAAGACATTAGATATCCCATATTCTCCCAAGAAACTTCGTGGGTGTTCATAGGAACTCCAGCCAATGGTCTAAGCGACGCGATTGAGGAGGTTGGAAAATGGTATCTCGGAGATTTGGATCGTAGAGGAAAGTTTAACGGTGGATTCAGATTCAGGCATGCGGATAGAAAGATAGCTCATAGAATATACCGTAAATATTTAAATGGCGAAACTCACATTAGGAATATTCCAGCCAACGACGAAAGACGTCCGTATGTTGGACTTCCAATTCAGTTCTATAAAAAATTTGATAGCGAGTTTGTTAAATTCACGGTCGATCACTGGAATGCCAACAGACGTGCGTCGAGTTTGATAATGACTGTAAACAAAGTTGACAATAAGTGCTATCCTGTTATAACGGTGTTCAAATATCTCTTTATGCCAGATTACAGAGGCCCGGTTAAATATTCTGGAGGGGTTTATAGAGGGAAAACTAGAGTCGCTTCAGCCAATGGTAAGTTATTCATCCTCAGAAAAGGTGAGGATTCAAAAATAGCATACGACCGGTTCTACGACAAACTCATAGAGGATTTAAGGTCATCCTTCGTGGAGGTGTTTCCATGACTTCCAAAATGCGGGTAGAAAAAACGATAGCGTTCTTACACGACCCGCCAGATAAGGTTTTGAAGATAATAAAGCACGAGGATAGAGCAAAAGATTTGCTAAAAAATATAAGTTTAAATTGGAATAAGATAGAGGCAGACATAATTTCATCATCTCTTCAAAGGTTAGTGTTTCAAGCTAAAGGAAAAATACCCTCGGTTGATTTTTACGGAAAATCAAGTGGGAATTATATTCACGTAGGTTATCCCGTTTTTAAGCATCCTGTAACAGCATGCAAAAAGAGGTATGAGTGTCTAAGTCGTTTTTGCGATCACATTAGGGGTGTATATAGTTACTCAAAACTTGACGAATTCGTTGAAGACGTTTTAGACGTTGAGAAAAACGTCTTGAAAAGTTTTTGGGAAAACAATCCAAAAGGAGATTACTTCAGAATCTGGAACTACTATGTACAGTGCCTTAAAAATGAAATTGCAAATATGCTGAGAAAAAAGTGGCTAGAAGTCATCGAAGTTGTTTTTAGAGATAACACGAATAAAATCGTTGATATTTTAGCAGAAGAACTTATGAATCTACCTGCAGAAACAAGATGTCCCGATCACAGCATCTGGGATCATCTCGATGCTACTTCAGCCATTCACGGTGCTTTAATTAAAGGCAAACCCGCCCTGTTGATGTTCAAAATCAGTCCCGTCCAAGATTTCATAAAGAATGCAAGGAAAGAAAAAGATTTGTGGGCAGGTAGTCACCTTTTGAGCTTTTTGACCTTTAAAGCTATAGAGGTAGTAGTTGATGAATTCGGACCCGATGCGATAATCTTTCCCCACCTGAGAGGTCAGCCGTTTTTTGATAAAGAGTATGGAAAATACTTCGGTGGATTTATCGGTCAAGGACAAAAGGAAAATCTCAAAATAGCAAATATTCCGAACAAGTTTTTGGCTATAATCGGATGTGCGGACGATTACGAAGAAGCTCTTGAGACGATAAAGCTTAAAATCGAAAACAAAATCCATGAGATATTAAATAATATACTTAACGATGCTTTGGAAATTCTTGAAATAAAAGAAAGTTTTGAGGATACAATTAGAAACTACTTTAAAGTAACTGTTGAAATCGTCCCAGCTAATATTAACAAGCTCTGTAATATTTTAGAAGAACTACCGGAGAGTGTTAAAGACAAATACAAGAAATGGATTAATCTCATGGAACATTCAGCTTACGATTTTGGTAAACCTTTTGATCTATATTCATTGATGTTTGAACTGATAGATGGGCTTGTTGCCATTTCATCAAGGAAGTTCGAAAAACGTGAGGGTGAAAGTAAATACAAATGTACGATGTGTGGTGAACTTGAAATTGTTGGAACCGAGAAAACGTGGAAACGGATTAAGAATAAATTTAGAGAATTTAGAGAAACCGGTATTTTCAAAGAAAACGAGGAGCTATGTCCAATTTGTTTGATAAAGAGGTATTACCCTCTTTGGATTAAGAGTAAATTGGACATCGATGCGGGATTTGAGTCGGTTTCTGAGGTTGCTTTGAGAAAGAATGATTGGTTGTCGAAAGTTGAAAATTTTGAAAATTCTGAACACTACAGAGAGCTAATTAATGCTCTCAAAGGTAATGAAAAACTCAAAAAACTCGTTAAAAATAGGGATGGGTTTGATGAACTTATTGACTCAGAGTTGTTGTATATAGAAAATTGGAATTTGAAATATCTTAAAGATAACTTCTACGTTGAAGTTTCAGAAGCTGAACTTGAGGAGCCGAAAAAGATCGTCGAAAAAATATACGACCAGCACGAGAAACCGGAAAAATACTACGCCATCCTGATAATGGACGGCGACAATATGGGTAAAATGCTCGTCGGCGACGAAATGAAACCCGTTAAGGATTACTTACATCCAGCAGTTTTGGAGTATCTGCTCCAAGATGCAAAAGAAAAGGTCGAAAAAACCAAGAGGTTGATTACCCCAGCAACCCACGCAGCGATAAGCCGTGCTTTAGCTTACTTCTCAGTCAATAAAGTTTCAGAAATCGTCAAAAACCGTAGAGGTGAACTCATTTACGCCGGAGGAGACGACGTTTTAGCTTTGTTGCCGATAGATTCCGCTTTGCGTTGTGCTTACGACATCCAAGGAGAGTTTGGAAAGGATTGGGACGGCTGGGAATTACTACCCTCCAAAACCATGAGTGCTGGCATACTGATAGTGCATTACAAACATCCCCTATACGATGCCCTTGATAAAGCCCGTATGCTGGAGAAGAAAGCCAAGAATTTCGGTAGAGATGCCGTTGCCGTTGGACATCTCACGAGAAGGGGGAGTTACAGCGAAGCAGTCTTTAACTGGGATATAGTTCCGGAACTCGATTATCTCGTGTGGCTGATAAGGAACTCGAAAGAAAACGAGAAGCCGAACGTATCTCGTAGAATAATTTATCACGTGGTTGAAGAGATCAATAAAGTTCCGAACGATGAGGGAGCTATAACGAGCTTTTTGAAATACGGGCTATTGAGACACTACGACGGCGACAGCAAGGAAGAAATCGTCGGGAACTTGCTCGAAAGGATAATGAATATTGCGAGAAAGCTTAGAGTCGAAGTTCGGCTGGTTGGCGTTGACACAAGGGAGTACGGATTATGTGACGAAGATAAGAAAGTTCTGGAAGAGAAACTGAATGCCAGCATTCAAAAGCTCGTGAAGAATTGTGAATTGTCTCTTGGAAAGCTGTACGACGTTGCAAGGATAGACGGGGTTGAAGACTGTAAATTCTACGAAAAGCTTTACGGTTTAATTCTGAAAAAGCAAGTCAGATCTCTGTTCATACTTTTGAAGATTCTGGTTGATTGTGATGCCGAACTGGGTGGTGGTAAATGTGAGAATGCTGATTAAACCGAACGATGTTCTGCTTTTCAGGGAATCAAAAAATTTCACTGCTGGGGAAGCTCATGTGGCGAGGTCGCAGTTACCTTTGCCTCAAACTATAGCCGGAGCGATAAGAAGCAAGATTTTGGTGAATAGTGAGTTTTCTGGAGAAGCTTTGAAGCTTGCAGGTCTTGAAAGGCGAGATAATGGCAGATACAAATCAGTTGATCCCGAATTCGAGATAATTGGGCAGTTCTTTTGTAAACGTAAATCTAACAAAGTTCGCGAATACTTTAAAGCACCAATGGACATTGTAAAATCAAAGGGTGTAGATGGTTGTTTTTACGTGAGACCTATTAACGTTTTGAGTAATTACGTTTTTGGAGGTAGGGATATACATTTCGAGAGCGTTAACGGGTACATCGAGGGCAACAACTTAGTTAAGTACTTGAAAGGTGAGCTTGGCGAGAAAGAGCTTGAGGGGGCTGTTGTAAATGAGAACGAGCTTTTGAAGAGGGAAAGCAGGGTTGGAATAAAGCTCGACAACTCGAAAACGACGGAGGAAGGATACTTTTACAAGGTAGAATTTTTGAGATTTGAAAAGGACGCTGGCGTATCTGTGTGGTTCGGTAAAGATGCGGATATTGTTAAGAAGCATTTGGATAACGGAAATCGACTTTTAAAGCTCGGCGGAGAGAACAGGTTCGTCACATTTGAGTTTGATGACGGGGACCCCATTGAGGATTACAGGGATAGCTGGAAAGACATTAGAAAAAGAATTAATGAGAGTGGTAGATTCAAGCTATATGTAGCGACGCCGATTTTGAATTGTATCAGGCGGGACGAGGGAGGAAAGAAGTGTGAGTGTTATTCATGGAATATAGCGAAGGCTAAAATCACTTTGAATGGCGATAATCATTCAGGCAGGAGTTTGAAGGAAATGATTGAAATAGATGGAGTTTATCCGCTCATAGGAAAGCCCATAGCAATCAGCGGGTGGGATTATGCGTTAAACAGACCAAAGGGCAACCGCTACGCAATTCCACCGAGTAGTGTTTATTTTGTGGAATTCAATGGAGAATTTAAGCTGAATGAGCCGTATCTGAAGCTTGGAGAACTCACAAAGTTGGGTTACGGCTTGTGTTTTATGGGGGTTTGGGAATGAAGAAAGTTTTGGTGGTACCGTGGGGTAATCCATTCGGGTGGAATGAAGCAACATACGTTTATGGAAGTGTCGAAAAACGAAGCTTTAGCACATTACCTGTTTTGAGAGAAGCAATAAAACCCGACAAAATAATCGTAGTAGTTCTCGATACATTAGCTAACATAGTTAGTAGGGCTGGTGAACCTCCCATCTCCCAATGTGATTTTTCAAGCTACGACGAGATTAGAGAGGACGTTAAAGAACGTGTAAGGTATTTTGTTGAAGAAAAACTTGAGGAGAAGTTCGATGGAATTGAACTCGTAATTGCTGCCGGTGTGGGAGTTTTCGGGAATATACGGGTTGAAGGTGATATGCTCGACTACTACCATTACACAACCTACGAACTCGCTAAGCGTCTTCCGGATGAAGATATGACTGTTTATCTTGACCTGACTCACGGCATTAACTTCATGCCCGTCCTGACGTACAGAGCGTTATCGAGTCTCTTGGGCTTGGCTTCGTATCTTAAAGATGTGCAGTTTAAAGTATTAAATTCCGAGCCATATCCTTTAGGAGTTCCACAAGAAGAAATCCGCAAACTCAGGCTAAACGTGAGGGTTGTTGAGGATCGAGAGGTAAAACCAAAACCCATCCTGAGTCTTCTGGAGGATGAAAACTTCAACCGCTGGAATGCGTTCATAAGCTCAGTTGCCAACGGTTTTCCGCTTGTTTTTGCGACATTGTGTCCCAAGATGGTTGAAATCGAAAAAGAAATCGAAAGCAGGCTGAAATCCTTTTACCGTGATATAACCGTTGATGGTCGATCCGTGATAAGAAGTTCGACACTCGACTCAAATTTCAAAACTCTTTCAAAGTTGTATTATTTGCTAAGAGTACTCAACACAGAATTTAGGAATTTACCGAAGAAGGAAGTTACGCTCAACGAATTGAAAACAATATCAGAAACTTTGTTCAACAAACTGCCGAGGATTGGCGTAATAGTCGAAGAGCAGATAAAGGACTTAGAGAACAGGCTTACCACCAGCGGAAAACCGAAGAGCTCCCTACGTGGAAAGGGTTGGAAGCCTTTGGCTGAATACTTATCCTCAAGCGGTATCAGTAGTAGCGATACAACCGACGAAAATAAGGTAGTTAGAAACTTCATAGCTCACTCTGGATTTGAATACAATGTCACGATGGTTGAGGAAAATTTTGGAACTATCACGTTCAAATATAAATCTAAGGATGAGCAGGTAATACCCTATTCTATCAAATCTCTGCAATTCAGACTAAAGAGGGGTGATTGAGAGTGGGGTTCGTAATAAAAGAGTTAGCAGATTTCACTTTACTCCACTTTGAACTTGAAGAACCGTTAAAGCCATCCGATTTAAAAGACATTGAAATCCCAAAGATCGACACTCGAAAGGGTGTCATTCTGTCGGGTCGAGGTCCGATATGGCTCCACTGCTTTTTGGCTCATAAGTTCCATCATACACCATTTGTAGCGATTTATGACCCAAGACTTGGTGCGGTGGTGGTGCAATCTCACACCGCTCTGGAAGAAGGTGAGGTTTTAGACATCGTTGTTGAGGAGGTACTGGAATGAAAGTCATTGTTGATGTTCCCCAAGGATTAGTGGGGAGGAGATTGGGATGCTCATTTGGGAGGTGGAATAATGTTTGAAAAAGCTTTGGTTTTGGGCTTGTACAGCATAACGCCCGTGCACGCCGGGAGTGGAGCGGAGCTTAGCGTTATAGATTTGCCGATACAAAGGGAAAGGCACACGCAGTTTCCGGTGGTATGGGGGCAGAGTTTGAAGGGTGTTTTGAGGAGAGCGTATCATTCGGTCGAATTGGCTGAGATAAACGAAAGAAGAGAAAAAAACGGGGAAGGAAGTCTTGACGATACTATAAAAGAACTTGAGGAAAAAGTTAAAACTGTGAATGGCAAAGAAAAAGAGGAAGGAGAATCTAAATTAAGGGAACTTAGAGAGCTTATACGAAATCCACCAAAGACAAAAATTATTTTCGGACCAATAACTGAAAAAGCGTCGGACCATGCCGGAGCTATAAGCGTCGGCGATGCCAAGATTTTGCTGTTTCCGGTTAGGAGCTTGAAGGGCGTCTTTGCCTACGTAACCTGCCCGTTGGTTTTGGAGAGATTTAAGAGAGATTTGGAGATTGCAGGAATGAAAAATGATTTTGAAATACCGTCGGTAAATTATGATGAAGTAATAATATCGACGAATTCTTCCTTAGTGGATGGCGATAAAGTTGTTCTCGAGGATGTTATACTTAAAGATAGAAGGGAAGACATCGGTAACTTGGCTAATCAGGTATCCGTGCTATCATCAGTAAACGTGGACGAAAACAGAATAGCTATAATAAATAATGATTTATTCAGAGATCTCGTAAAGACTGCTACCGAAATCGTTGCAAGAGTTAAAATCGACTCTATGAAAGGAACTGTGCAAAGTGGCGCTTTGTGGTATGAAGAGTATTTACCGAGTGATTGCTTGCTTTATTCGGTGATTGCCATTGGAAAACCGAAAAAAGAGGTAAATGGGCTTAAAACTTCAGATGACGTTAAAGAGGAGTTACCGAATTTTAACAATAAGTTCGTTCAAATCGGTGGCAATGAAACCGTAGGCAAGGGTTTTGTTAAGATTAAAATTTGGGAGGGTAGTGAATGAGAACCCTTGAGCAGATAAGGGCAGAGTTCGCCTACAAAAAGATCAACGAAGTTAAAGGTAAACCGTTTGAATCCGAATACGCAAGATATGTGAAGAATGCATCGGCTATGATACTCATAAATGGTCTTGGCAACACTCTGGCTTTTTATCTATCTAAATCTAAGAAAAAAGATGATGAATCCGAAGAAGAAAATGCATATAGCACACTTTACAAACATATCAATGAATGGCTCAATGAAAGGTGTTTTTGCAGTGGTGATGCAATAGAATGGATAATAGAGACAGACTCAACAAAAGTCTTTCAAGTAACTCAAGACGTTTTAGCTTTACTTAACTGGATGAAGAAGTTTGCAAAGGCTACGCTCAAGGAGGATGAAGATGGGAGATAGAATCGTGTTTTATCTTCCAAAAGATTTGCGGGGTATAATCAAGGAAACATTTGTTAAAGGGAAGTGCAACAATGTTTTTGATAACTTGAGTCTTGTAATTACGAAATATTGTCCTTTTTCGGAGAAGGATGGTAAACGTGAGAAACCAAAGTACGATAAATTTGGTTATGAGATCAAATTACCCGAAAATGCTTTGAATAAATATAATGTTTTTTGCAAGTGTCAAATAGACTTGTGGAATTCGTTGAGCGCTGAAATTCTTAAATTAACAACAAAATCCCGCTTAGTCGTTGGCTTGGGGGATGAAAGCGTTTACGAAACGAGCATTCGTTTACACCGCAACTACGGCGTCCCCTACATTCCGGGATCGGCTTTGAAGGGCGTTACAAAGCATTATGCAATTTTGGAGTTAACTGAGAAGCTAAAAGACATCAAAGAATTTAAAGATGTGGATTTCTTTAATCTTGCAAAAAAAGTTCAGGATGCACTGGAAAACCCTGCAAAAGACGAAAATAGTGAGGAGGATGTAAAGAAAGCAATAAAAGAGAAACTTGGGGGTGTATCAGAAAGAACGCCTGATGCCGTGTTTTGGGAGATGCAGATTTTGAGAAAGATGTTTGGAACTCAAAATCAGGAAGGATCGATCATCTTTTTCGACGCATTCCCAAATCCGAAAAGTATCAAAGACAAGCCCATATTGGAACTTGACATTATGAGCCCACACTATCAGCCCTATTATCGGGAAGGTAAGGAACCGGGAGATTGGTACGATCCAAAACCAATCTTCTTCCTTGCGGTGCCAAGAGGTATTGAATTCCACTTTGCCCTTGCTTACAGGGAAATGAGCCGGGAACAACTTGAAAAAGCTCAGAACCAAAAATTGCTTGAGAATGCAAGGGCTCTCCTGTGTGAGGCTTTGAAGGAACACGGAGTTGGAGCTAAAACAGCTTTAGGCTATGGTCGGATGATTGATGAATGAAACCTTAGCTAAACTTGAGCTCAAAAACGGAGAAAAGTACTTCCAGACACTCAAAGGTCACACAACAGACGCACTTAAGATACTCAGAGCATACGTACAGCGGAACTCCGACGTGATCTCGCAGTTCTGTGAAAGATGGGATATAAATAAAGAAAAATTTCTAAAAAACCTATTTTTGGCTGTATATCTTCACGACATTGGCAAACTGACGAAAGAATTTCAGGAAAATATAAGACATAACAGAAGATCACAAAAATATCCGCACGCCTATTACGGATTCTTTTTGCTTCACGAGTCCTTTACGGAGACGGTTATCGACATCCCCATGGAGCTTGCCGCGATTCTTGGACATCACTCGCAGCTCTACGACCAGTTATATAGCGACCACAATCAGTTTGAGAAACCCAGTTTTCTGGAAAAAGAAATCATGGAGTTCGTAGATAATGCCGTGAATGTGTACGAAGAGCTAAGATTCAACGAATTTTTTGGATTTGATGGGTTTACTGGAACGATTCCAGAATTCAGGTGGAAGAAAATCAACGGTGTTAGGAATAAGTTTATCAGGAAAATAAAGGTGTATTTAGACGAAAACGGGAACTGGGAGCGAACGAAATCGATATTCTCCTATTTCTTCGCAATCCTCCAGACATGCGATGATTATGCAAGTGCACACTTTTCAAGATTCGTAGAGAGTTATGGCGGCGAAGAAAGGCTATTCGACGGCGTCCTTGAAAATCCCGATGAATACGTCCCGGTGCTGAGGATTGATAATCTCACCAAGACAGTTCTTGGGGATAAAGACCCGTACGAATTTCAGAAGGATCTGCTTGATGCACCGAAATTCGTGACGCTCTTTGCTCCATGCGGAAGGGGCAAAACTGAAGCAGCCTTATTGTGGGCTTTAAACACCCTGAAAAAACACGGGAGAAACAAAATCGTTTTTGCAATGCCCACACAGGCGACGAGCAACGCAATGTATGACAGACTCAAAGCAATTTTCGGTGAGGAAAACGTCGGGCTGTACCACGGAAGAAGCTTCATCAAGCTCAGGGACGACTCAAAAAAAGAAGAGGAAGGTTTTGAGGATGAAAAGGATGTAGATGAAATAAGAAGTGAGACCTTTAAAGGAAACGTCTTTTTCAAGCCAATAACGATCACGACAGTCGATCACGTGATTTACTCGTTCGTTAAGGGATTCAGTCAGGCGGATTTCGCTCTGGGAAATCTGCAGAATGCAGTGATCATTTTTGATGAAGTGCACTACTACGAAAAATTAACTCTGGAACACCTCTTGACTCTGTTTAAGCGGCTGATAAAAATGGACATTCCTCATTTGCTCATGTCCGGAACTCTGCCAGATTTCATGCTTAAAGAGCTGGATAACTGCTATGAGCACATTACCGATAAAGAAGGTCTTGAATTCAGACCATTCAAGTTAGAATTTCATGAGAAATCCGTATTTGATGATGAGGTTATAAATGAGATCGTGAGGGGTTATAAAAAGGGACTGAGTCAATTTGCCATTTTAAACACCGTTGAAAGGGCAAAACAACTTTACTTGAGACTGAAAGAGGAGTTAAAAGATGAAGCAAATATAATGCTCTACCATTCTCAATTTACCTACAGCGATAGAGTGAAAAAAGAAAACGAAATTTACAGCAGAATCAAAAACAAACCATTCATTCTGGTCGCAACGCAGGTAATTGAGGTCTCACTGGACATTTCGTGTGATGTCATGTATTCCGAGCTTGCCCCACCGGATGCCCTCGGGCAGAGAGCGGGAAGGCTGAACAGGAAAGGTGAAACGTGGAGCAATGGGATTGAACATGCCTTGAAGATATACATGCCAGAGAAACATTTTCCCTACGAGGAAGATTTATTCGAGAAGGTACAATCGGCTGTGGGAGACTATCAGGGGCCGATGAGTTATAAAGAGGTTAAAGAGTTCTGTGATAAGGTTTACGCAGATTACGCACCTGAGGTCCCGAGTGATCTGTTGTCTCTTTTCAAAAGATGTACGGTCTTTGGTTATAACTGGAGGGACATCACTTTTGATGGCGAGGAAGGGCGAAGGTTCAGAGTTAGAGACGACAGAATCCAGCACGTTGACGTTATACCAGAGTGTATTTACGAAGAAGAAGGGGATAGTGGACTCAAGGTGCAGAACATGGCAAAAATACCGTTATCCTATCTGATGAGAGATAGAAGAGAGGGGCTGGGGAGATTTTATCCTGTAGAGGTCCAGAAAGGTAGAAGAACAAAGACATACCGGATTTGTCGTCATCCCTACAGCTACGAAATTGGATTTGACTACGGTGCGGAAATCGATGATATGTGCATAATATAGGAGCTCTTCGAAAGAAGGGATTATCCATCAAATCACAAAAATGGCAAATGTTGATTACTCCGTAATCAACAGTTGCTTACGAAGTAAGCAACTAACTGGAAATGTTGCTTATACGAAATGATCGGTGAGAGAATGGAGATAAAAAGAGGGGATGTGCAGGTCGCCATCCTGAAGCTATTTTTGCCGTTCGTCTTCGGGGGTCTTCTCCTTGCCATAGAGGATTTCGTCTCGGGAGAAAGATGGCCCCAGGTTTACTCCCTCATGGCACTGTACTTCGTTCCGCCGTTTGGAAAGGAATCAGTCATCCCCCTCGCCATCGCCCTCGGGCTACATCCGCTGCACATCGCCCTCACGCTGGCCTCGATGGACGCCATTACATCGTTATTTGTGCTGTGGAACTTTCCCCTTTTCTCCAGGCTTCCCCTCATGAGGGGTGTGATAAGGAAGGTGGAGGACTGGAGTGAACAGTTCTTTGGACGCCATTCCTGGGCGAGAAAGCTCACGTACCTATCTCTGTTTTTGTTCGTACTCGTGCCTGCCCAGGGATCTGGCGGCGTCTCGGCCGCCATTCTCGGGTACATCCTCTCCCTCGATAGCAGGCGGGTTTGGGTGGTTATAGTGCTGGCGTCCCTCCTGAGCTGCCTGCTGCTCGCCTACTTGACGAATGGAATCCTTTCAATCCTGTCTTAGTTTGATTTCAACGCTTCCTTTGGCTTGGCGTGGTATCTCAGAAAAAGAGCTTTCAATTCTATCTTAGTTTGATTTCAATCATCACTTTTCCCCCATTTTCCTGTTTATCCCTTTTTTCTCTCTTTTTAGACACTTATGAGACTCTGGACTTTTCTTAATCAGGTCTAACTACTGTTTTCTAAGATTAAATTCGAGATACATTCAGGAGCTACTGGGGCGTAAAAGCGATAAAACGACAGGGATTTATACTCATATTTGAGTAAGATTAAAAGTACTCTGGATTTGATTGAAGGGGGTGATAAGCATTCAGAATGGGTATATATGCAACAGATATACTGCCAAATTGGAGGGATATACGCAATGCGTATATGAACGAGTTAGCAGAAATTCGGGGGCTCGCTTATAATCTAAATTGGAGGTGTGAACATGAATGAAGAAAAACTTAAAGCAGATTTGGAGGAATTTGAGAGAAAAAATAAAGGTAACATTGAAAAAGCTTGGAAAAAACACAAGGAATTTCTGAGGCAGTATCCATTTCGTGAACAACCAGAGAATATTGATTTGTTAACTTCAGATAAGATCTATAATTCAGGTGATAAAAATACTTTTCTCTACTGGATCGAATTTGGACTGAAAGAATTAGGTCATATTAGAGTTGGAAGGGCACTTTACGCAGAAAATGCAAGAAATAATCCCGAAATTTTTAAAGAGCTTCTAAGAAAAGTTGTGGATGAAACTCTATCCATTTCTCAGAAAATTGATCTACATTGGGAAGACATTAAGGGGTGGGGAGGAGATAAAATAATAGCCAAAAAGGTGGTCTTCTGCTATTATCCAGAACAAGTTTTACCCATATTTAAAACTGAAGATTTAGAACATTTCCTGAAAAATCTTAATATGGATTTCAAAAAAGAAGCACATAGTTTGTTTGGGAAATCATATGATGCATTGTCTATAGGTCAAAAGTTTGAATTGCTAAATAATTTACTTATCTCATTTAAAAATAAATCTCCAGAATTTAAGAAATTGGATAATCTTCTTTTCGCCAGATTTCTATATGAACAATTTCCTCCAGAAAGACTTCCCCAAATTATGAGAGAAACAAAGCCCCTACATTCTTTGGGAATATTATTTGAGCCTGAATATGAACAGGAGGTGGTTTATTTATTTGCTGTTTTTCATCGGGAACTTGGATTTCCATATATAATAAAAATCAGAAATGAATTTCCAGATGCTTGGGTAATGGATAAAAATAGGTTTGAAGTTAGAGCAAGTGATTTTGTTCAACACAAACATGACAAAAAAGGATGTGACTTCATTGTATGCTGGGAAAATGATTTGGAAAATAATGAAGATTTACCACCAACAATTGCTCTAAAAGATTTTGTGGAGGAATTAAAATGACGTTCGCCCCCGAACTCTTCGGCACTTCGTGCCTCACCCTCGCTACGCTCAGGTCTGCTAACAGGTGGATATGTGGCTCGCTATCGTCGCCCAAATTTGCTATCGCAAACTTCACATATCCCCGAAACGTTAAGTGAAATCGGGCTCCGCGGTGGATTGAAAAATTTATAAAGATTAAAAAGAGATAAATTGAATATGAAAAAGAAAAAACATGCAATCATAGGAGGACTTGCAGGAGGAATCGCAGGGGGTTTAGCAGGTAGTTTTGGTTTAGGAATTTTAACTGCTGTGCTGCTTGGTGTTGTATCGTTTATCATTACAGAAGGTGTGGTGTCTCTCATTCAAAAAATGTAGGGAGTAAGATGAAAAAAGGAAAGCAATTAAGAAATAAGCTCTGGATGAATGGATTTTTAGGGTTCTTGGGATTCCTTGGCTTTCAAGCGTTTAGCTTGCATAATCCGTGGTGGTTGTTTTTCTTCTGCTTTTTTGGATTCTTTGCTCATTTCAAGCATCTAAAAGAAGAACTCAAATATCTGGGTTTGTTTGGTGTGATTGGGCTAATTGTGGCGATATTCGAGGTTATGGGAGTAATGGAGGTGTGAAAATGAAAGCAATAGTAAAAGAAGAGCTGATGAGGAGTATTGGGGTATTTTTCTTTGCTCTGATTTTCACCTCCTTTTTATTGGTGAAGTTCAATCTTCCAGCCAGTTTCTTTACTGTTATAGGAATTCCCCTACTCATTACTGCTGTAACGTTTGCCTTTCAGGTTAAAAGAAGGAGCGGCAGAACTTACGAGAAGCCAAACATGAAGGATGTTGCATTACATGCTGTCATTATCGGCATCGTCTTTGCTATCTACGGGGTATTCTATACAGCTTTAACCATGAACTGGAGAGGATTCATTTACCTAACCCTTCTCCCAATCTTCCTATTATGGTACAGAAGAGTTGAGGGAAAAGCCAGTCCAAGAAAAGTTGCGAAGTATTCAGCTCAGGGTGCAACAATCTTCATCTTTCTCGGACTGGCTGGAGCAAGCCTAAAGGGGTTAAATGAATTTGCTTACGCTTGGCTTTTATGCTGGTTTGGTTTGTTGCTGGCATCGATGGTTTATTATTTTAAGAGGTGAAAGAATGGTAAAGCAGGTTGACTTGAAATACGGGATAGCATTCGGATTTGCGGGTTTTATTATAGCCCTGGCAGGCATGTTCTATGCAACGGGCATGCTCGATTTGAGATTTCCCGCTGTGATAGGAGCTGGATTTTTCGGTGGAGGAGTTCTTGGTTCACTGGTGAGACGGTTAAATAAAAAAGGAGAAGAAAGAAAAGCAGGTTTCATTTTTCTTTGTATTGTCTTAATCGCTGGCATTCCATCAATTGCTGAGTATACATATGATATTCTAACAGGAAACTGGAAAATATGGAAGCTTATTTCTATATTCGCTTTTGCATACCTGATAAGCTATGAGGTTTTCTGTGTAATAAAATCAGAAGAAGTGAAAAAATGATGCCACCGCTCCGCCCGACTCTTCGCAACTTCGTTGCTCGCCTTTTAGGTCACTTAACAGCGGGTATGCGGTTCGCACCTTCGGTGCTCACCCAAATGCTCGGTAGAGCCCTCGCACTTCGCATACCCGCCGGGCGTTGTCCGAAATTCGGCTCGGCGGCTTATGAAAAAGTTTAAGTTTAAAAACCGATATATAGAAACATAGGTGGTAAAAAATGGTCATGATGAACAATATGGATAGGGAAGACATTATTGAGCTGTTAAAGAAAAATAAAAACGAACTTAAAAAGTTCGGAGTAAAAAAAATGGGAATATTTGGGTCATTTAGTAGAGATGAGGGAAGGGAGGATAGTGATGTTGATATTTTTGTGGAATTTGAAAAAGGAAAGGCAACATTTAAGAATTTTGCTGGACTAATAGACTATTTGGAGAACTTATTTGGGAGGCCCATAGATATTTTGACACCGGCAGGTATAGAATCTATAAGAATAAAAGATGTAAAGGAGCATATAAAAAGAGAGATTGTGTATGTCTAAAAGAGGAGATAAAGAATATTTAAAAGATATTCTTATTGCGTGCGAAAATATTATTGAATATAGCGTTGGTTATGATTTCAATATGTTTATGAGTGATAGAAAAACCCAAGATGCTATACTCAGGAATATTGAAATTATAGGCGAAGCCGTAAAAAACATCTCTGATGAAATAAAGAAAAAATATCCTAAAGTTGAGTGGCGAGAAATTGCTAGAACTAGAGATAAACTTATCCATTCTTATTTTGGTGTAGATCTTGATGTGGTGTGGGATATAATTACCTTAGACATTCCGAGATTACAACAACAAATCGAAGAAATAATAAAAAAGAAGGGTGGGACAATGAATAGCAGCGTGCGGAGCTCTTTGGAAGTCTTCGGCTTCCTAGCCCTCGGTACGTTCGGGTCTGCTAACAAGCGGGTATCTGGCTCCGGCACTTCGTGCCTACACCAAAATGCCTTCGCAAGATTTATAACTGTGCAATCCATTTACAATTTGATGAGCAAAAAATGACGCATCGTGAACCAACAGAAGAAGAAAAGAGGACAATAATAGCTCAACATACTCGGGATGGAAAAGTAAGGTGCTACGTAAATGACCATCCCATCGAGGATGAGGGAGATATAGAATTTCATCATATTAAACCATTTTCTGAAGAAGGGAAGACGGAAATATCAAATTTGGCACCGGTTTGTAAAGAACATCACAGAAGAATACGCACATTATCAATTACCGAATTTAGAACTAGATTAGAAATGGAGGAATTTTTTAAATCACCAGAACCAAGGAAATTAGACGATGTATTAAAGAAAAAAATTGGTGATGGAAACTTTGGAAAAAACCTGACTTATGAAATATTAGATAAGGGCATAAAGTTATTCTTACAAGATAGATCAGAACCAATGGTTCTTTCACTTTATACATGCCCATCTACAGGCTATAAGTATTTCTATGTAACTTTGCCTGTGATGTATATTCAAAACGATACCGAGTTACAACCAAGACCTATAGAGATGAGGAGATTATGGGAATTATATAGACATCTGCTTACCCATACACAACTTTCTCCAGCTATTTGTCGTTTAAAGGACAATAAAATTTTATTGTTTGATGGACAACATAAATCTGCAGCTCAAATTTGGTGTGGCAGAAAGGAAATTGAATGTAAAGTTTATATCGAGCCAGACGTGAGAATACTTAAAGAAACAAACCTTGCTGCCCATGATAAATTAAGACAAATGCAATTCTTTACCTCGGTTCTAATAAGTAAGTGGGCAGATTTGTTCAAAGAGGAATGGGGGGAATATCTTGAGACTAAAGGAATAAAGTCAGAAAAAGGATTTGTTGAATTCCTAGAAAGGAAGGGGAAAAAGAAATCAGAGGCCCTTAATATGATTCGAAGTAATATATACGATTCCGTTTTGGACGATAAAGATAACAGAATTGTAGATTACATAGCAGAAAGAAACCGTACAAGAAAAAATCCATTGACTATTCACAGCTTAAAACAGACGATTTTTAAGCATTTTATTACCGATGCACCTTTGGATATGGATATAGAGCAATCTGACGAGCTTCGAGAATATGAAAGAAAAAATGTTATCAAATTACTAAATATTTTAGCAGAAGAAACCTTAGATGGAAAGTGGGATCCTACAAGAAATGATAGTAGTCATAAAGTAGCAGAGCGTATATACGCTGCTGGTTCATTAAAGGCTTGGACTCGCATGTTACGAGACGTTACCGCAGCAGTTTTAAGATTATATGATGAAGATGAAAGAGGAAAAATATTCTTAAGGAAAATCTCAGAGGATGATTGGAATCTTATCAGAGGACGAATAACACGGCTTTTTGAACATAAATTGTGGACTGATCCGTCTCCGGAAATTGATAGCAATTTAAGAGTTAATAATGAGAAACATGTAAAAGAATTTTTTGAAAGTAGAGGATTAAAGGTAGATTGGATTTTAGGAGGTTAAAAGAGGTGTCAAATAAAAATACCGCCTCGCAAACGCTTCGCCCCTATCGTGGCTCGCCCCTAACGGGGTCGCCTAACAAGTGGGTATCTGGCTCCGGCTATCGCCTTCGCTCAAATCGCATTCGGCGACTTCAGATACCCGCCAAACGTTAAGTGAAATCGGGCTCCGTGGTGGGTTGAAAAGAAATAATTTAAAATTTGGAGGTGATATATTATGAACATGAAAAAAAAGGAAACAAAAAACAAACTTTGGATGAATGGATTTTTAGGATTCTTGGGTTTTCTTGGCTTTCAAGCGTTTAGCACGCACAATCCTTGGCAATTGTTTTTCTTGTGTTTCTTTGCTTTCTTTGCTCATTTCAAATATCTCAAAGAAGAATTCAAATATTTGGGTTTGCTTGGCATAATTGGGTTAATCGTGGCAATACTTGGAGTTATAGGAATAATAGAGGTGTGAAAAACATGATAAAATCGATCGATCTCAAATACGGAATATTGCTTGGAGTTGTAGGCTTTACTCTAACTCTTTTTGGCATGTACTATGCAACAGGAATGCTTGATCCAAGATTTCCTGCTGTTATAGGAGTTGGACTTTTTGGTGGAGGATTTCTTGGTTCATTGTTAAGAAGGTTGCATAAGGAAGGAGAAGAAAGAAAAGCGAGCTTTATTTTTCTTACTGTTTTGTTAATTGTAGGCCTTCCTTTAATTACCGAACATACTCGGGACATTCTAACAGGAAACTGGAAAATATGGAAATTTGTCTCTATATTCGCTTTTATATATCTAATAGGCTATGCAATTTTACGTGTAATGAAATCAAAAGGTGTAAAAACATGAAGCCACCGCTCCGCCCGACTCTTCGCAACTTCGTTGCTCGCCCTATCAGGGTCACTTAACAGGTGGATATGTGGCTCTTACAGAGCCCAAATTTGCCATCGCAAACTTCACATATCCCCAGAACGTTAGGCGAAATCGGTAAATACTTTTGATTATATTTAATGATGAGTATGTCCAAAAAAAGTACTAAACTATTTGCCCAAAAAATCCTAGAAAGACTTCGGGAATTCATTGTTTCAGAAAATTTGAACATAGATAGGCTGCCAAAATGGGTTAAATCAGCTAATGTCAAACTAGCAAGATTAAATAATAGCATTATCTTTTTATTTGAAGAATCTTTTTCAGATGAGGATGAATTCATTGATTGTGGAGAAGTAAAATCTGATATTCAGTTTCTTTTGGATCTCCCTGAATTCATTCCTAAAGCTGCATGTTTTAGAGCACCTGAGAAACCTAATGGTGGATTAATTATTCTTCATGGGGAATACGGTGAAGATAAAAAAGTTATTTTTAAGGTCGTATCTGATCGCTCAGCATTATTTAATGTTGGGTATGTTAATTACCACAACCCCCTTGCGATTATTAACATCTTCATTCAACTAATTTCCTCGGATGAAGTATTAGCAACACGTTTTGTACCTTTTGCTATTTTTGTTCATGCAAACGATTTTTCTAATTTTGAAAGTTTTTGGAATAAATGCACTCCGCACATACAAGATTCATTAAAGCTTATCCACGATTCAGAAGCAGGGGATTTTTATCAATTCCAAACAGAACGTAAAAAAGTATTTCAGATAAGTAAAGAAAAATCAGTTATAGTTTTAGGGAAATATAGCAATCACGAAATGAATGAACTTCTTCAAGTTCGTGACCATTTAAGAGCAAAAGGTTACGATGCACATCTGATTATAGAGTTACCAGAATACCCTATGATGTCTAATGAGGAAAAAGTAAGGCTGTGGACAATGGCATCGAGATTTTGTGTTATGATTGACCGAAAAGCGGCGGGCCATATAGCTGAATATCAGTATCTTAAAAATCAGCGAACAATTTTAGCTTTATTAAGGCCAAAAGGAAAAGGGTCAACGTATATGATTGGTGATGAACATTTTACCGACTTTCAATATATTAATCTATTTGAGTTTGAAAAGTCGCCTCTAGAAATTATAGATATTGCTATAGATTGGGCAGAAAAATTAGTAAGAAAGCGTATGAAGAACTATGAGGCAGCCTATCCTTGGAGAAGGAAAAGGAAATAGAGTGGTGACTTCGCCTAACAGAGCGTATCTGGCTACAGTGATCGCATCTTCGCCAAAATTCCCCTTCGGAAAACTCCAGATACGCTTGGGACGTTATACGCAATTAGTTTATGACTCCAAGGAAATTTAAAGAAGGTGTAGAAAAATGGAAGGAAATATGGAAAACAATAGAAAAATACCCGGTATGCTCTATATACTTGTTTCTTTTGTTCCATGGATTGTTTACTGGGTTCTGTGCGGTATGGGGAACAGGTTGGGCGTAGTCATCCCTCTCGCAATCTCTTTACTTCTCGTAATCCCTCAAATTCATAAACGGGATTTTAATCTGATGGATCTCACATCTCTTCTCTATTTCAGCACAGCCACAGCAGTTACGTTCATTTTCAACCTGAACGTATTTGTTGAGAAAAGCGGTTTTCTCGGTTACTTTACTTTGTTTCTAATGGCATTATTTTCTCTAATCATCAAACAACCCTACACCCTTCAGGTTTCGAAAAGGGATTATCCAGAGATTTACTGGAAGGAGAAATCATTTCTGGCCATCAACAACATAATTACTGGAGTCTGGGCAGTAATCTTCATAGCAAACGCAACCATATTTTATCTCGATATGCCCTCTACCATAATCCTTTCAAACACTTTAATTGCTCTTGGTATAGCGTTTTCAATTGTTTTTCCCTTGAAAGCACCCGCTTACTTTGCTTCAAAGGAATTCAAGAAATATGATTGGAGCGTTGAGGTAACTCAAAAGCCAAAAGGAGAAAACGAGTATGATGTGATTATCGTAGGCTCTGGCATTGCTGGCTTAAGCTGCGGTGCTTTACTCTCAAAGAGAGGATACAAGGTTTTAGTTTTGGAGCAACATTATCAGGTTGGAGGCTACTGCTCATCCTTTAAAAGGATGGGTTTCGTTTTCAATACTGGCGTCTCAGATGTAAGCGGTTTATGGGAGAAAGGTCCTGTCGCCTATCTTCTCAGAGAGCTTGGGCTAAAAAGAGAAGATTTGTTTGTTAGAAATACAATAAGGTACATCTTCAAGGGCGGGGGAGTTGAAGCTCAAAACCTGGAGGAATTCATGAGAAAGCTTTCAGATATGTTTCCAGAAGAAAAGGAGAACATTTACGCATTCTTTGATGAAGCTAAAAAAGCATATGAGGAGTGCTACAAAGATCTGGTTTATGGCATTCCCTTGCCAGCTGAACTAATCGTTAAGGTTTTTGGAGATAAAAAGCTCTTGGATTATCCTAAGGAGCATCCACACTTCTACGACTGGATGAACAAAACATTCAGGCAAAAGCTCGATGAATACTTCAAAAATGAGGAGTTAAAGACTTTACTCTGTGCCTTGTTAGGCTATACAGGAACAGAAGCAGATAAAACTCCCGCAAGCAACGCGCTTACTGCTGTAGTTTCATACTACATCCATGGGGGGTACTTTCCAAGAGGGGGAGCTCAAAGATTTGCAAACAGCTTGAAGGAGGTTATTGAGAGCCACGGTGGTAAAGTCTTGCTTAGGCATAAGGTAGATAAGATACTGATCGGGAACGGAAAAGTTGAGGGTGTAAAGGTTGGAAACAAAGTTTTCAGAGCCCCGATTGTTGTGGCAAATGCAAACGCAAAAACCACTTTCTTAGAACTCGTTGGAGAGAATCATTTGGATGCGAGATTCGTTGAATACTTAAAAACCCTGAAGATGTCTCCTTCCTGCTTTGCGGTGTTCTTAGGGGTTGATGCAGACCTAACCGAATATCCAACGATTGTCGTAGATTTGGATGATGGATATTATGTTGTGATAAACTCGAATGCCGACCCAAGTTTGGCACCGAAAGGCAAGGCAAGCGTTACAATATTAATGGGCGCCAATTATTATGATTTTCCAGAAAGGGAAACAAAAGAGTATTTAGAAAAGAAGAGAGAGTTTGCTGAGATGCTAATCAAGAAGGTTGAGAAACTTATTCCAAATTTGAGTCAGCATATAATTGTTCAGGATGCGGCAACACCTAAAACATTCGAGAGATACACCTCTATGCCGGAAGGGGCAATCTATGCATTTGATCAATCGATTGACACCAGAAGACCTTACTTTAAAACTCCAGTAAGGGGCTTGTATCTGGCAAGTGCTTCAACTTTCCCGGGTGGTGGAATAGAAGCAGTAGTAATATCAGGAATGATCTGTGCAGACGATATATGTAACTGGGAGATTAAGCAATGAACGAACTCTCCACTGTCGCTCTTATCCTTACGGGTGCGTATAACAGGTGCGTATGCGGTTCGCACCTTCGGTGCTCACCCAAATTGCTCTGCTATCGCTCCGCAACTTCGTATGTCTGCAAAACGTTAAACGAAATCATGAAAATCTAAGGGGGTTAAAATATGCCAGCTTTCCACCGTACTACAGCTGATATTATAAGAAGTGCTGAAGAAACACTGAAGACAGCAGAACAAGGCTTGGAGGACATAATTAAAGGACCACCGGAAAGAAAGCTATCAGGCCTAAGAAATTTGATCGTTTTTGGTCGTGCCATTACTAATATTCTCCAAAATCTTCGTTCCATAGAACCAGATTTTGACGCTTGGTACGAGAGATACAGGAAAGAAATAACACAGCGTATGTGGCTTCGTGCCTTTGGCACTCCGCCCCAATTCCCCTTTGAGGAACTTCAGATACGCTCGGAACGTTAAGTGAAATGATTTCCATCGCCTCGAAAAGATTTAAAATTAAGGAAGTTAATTTTTTCTATTTAGAGACAAAATTAAAAGATTCGGGGTTAAAAGGAAGTCTGCTTGGATTATAAACTTACACCTATATTTGTGTATGGGGAGAAATGTAAAGACAGATTGTTCTTCTGAAGCGTTTGGAGTCCTATCTTCTTTTAAAGGAAGAGCTAAAATGATTTCGGTGTTATCTATATCTATTTCTTTCTTAATTTGTTCTTTAAGATAATTTTTTAAATCCGAAGGAATTAAGAAAAGATCTAATTTCAGCTTAAGTGTTATTGGATGCTTTACCCAAAAAATGTAAGGGAAGTAGGACTAAATAAGTGCACTTGCTTAAATTATCGAGGAACTAATACAAAGAGAACTTCCATAGCATGAAAGAAGTGTATACATGCCACTATCGATGTGGGGGAGAAGGTGTTGTTATGAATGCTATGGTGTTGTTATGAATGCTATACTCAATGAGTTTAATACCACGCTTATTGAGAAGTTTGATTTTTCACTTAGACCTTATCAGGAGTACGTGATTAGGAACATTGCTGATTCTATTGTACAGGGGAATAGGTTTGTTGTTGTTTCCATGCCCACTGGAAGCGGTAAAACATTAATTGAAATATTCACAGCATATTACAACCTTAAAACTACCAATTCACGCGTTTTGGTGCTTGAGCCGACCAGATTCTTATGTGACCAAATGTATTCTAAATTATGGAGCAAACTTTTTGATAATATCATTGGAAAGGAATATGAGGGAAATTGTCACAGTTTTTTAGATGCAAATAAAAAAATCGTCATATCAACCCCTCAAACAGCATTAAAATGTGCATCCACCATAAAGGGGGAGTTTAATGCTGTAATTATAGATGAGATCCACCATGCATTTGGAGGAAAGTATTATAGTGAACTGTTAGTAGAGTTGAATCCCAACTTTGTATTTGGTTTTACAGCATTACTCCCTAGTAAAAAAAGATATTCGTTAGATTTTAGAGTGCAATCACTATTAGGTGAGCCTACAATTTTAAATTATGATTTTAAAAAGTTGTCTGAAATAGACTCCTCATTCCAACCACCAAAAGCCATTGCAGACTTGTTTGATGCTGAAATGGACGAAATTGAAGAAAACGTGTATGAGAAACTATTTTGTGGTACTATTGATGGTGACCCAAGAACAATTAAATTTCTCGAAAATACGTTAGTCCGTTATGGTAAAAGGGCCTTTTGTGAAAGTCTAAAAAGAGCAATAGCAAAAAATAAGATTTCAGATGACCCAGAATTCACAAGGTTATGTAATTCTAACAAACCCTCCCATAAAGCCCGGATATTAAGTGAGATACTCTCTGTATATGATGTCAAAAACAATGATGAATTAAAACCTGTTATAGTGTTTACATCACGTAAGGCTACAGCTTATGAGTTTAAGGAAGTAATAGTGAGTTCTATTGGGTTATCGTCTCATAAAGTTGAAGTATTAACAAGTGACATGAGTAAAGAGGAGAGATTGGATTTAATGAGGAGGGCTAGGGAGGGGCATATTGATGTCATCATTTCCACACTTGTTGGTGAGGAGGGTGTTGACATTCCCGAGGCGGGATTGCTTATAATGAGTGATACCCCAAGAAGTCCTTTGAGATTTTATCAACGTTTGGGTCGCCTCATTAGGCTGGCAAGTCCAAGGAAAGTAAAATATCTGGTAATTTCCCTAACTCCAAAAACGAGGGAGTATGGGGACCTGGATGAAGCATTATGGAATTTGTATGGTGAGGGTGTGGATGTGAGTTATATTATATACAATTTAGATGAGAAGGGCCCAGAATCAAGAATATTGGACATACTCGACAAATTTTCAAATATTTACAATGATGTTGCTATCCCATTTACCCTCATAACCCAAGGGAGAGAACTAAGTAATCCAATAAACTATCTTTTGAATCTCGCCAAAAATGATAAAAGATTTTTGGAGGCTCTTAAAAATATGGGTTTTAATGTGGAATCTGATGAAGAACTTAGTAGGATATTTTTTATAACACTCACATTCCCGTTTTGGTTGAGATGTCATGATGATATTAAAAATACCTTAAACCAAATAGATAAAATCATAAGCAGGAGTAGTTTTAGTAAAGTATTGGACAAATCAATAAAAGAAAACCATGTATTCTATATTTATGATGTAGAAAAACTATCCGATTTTATAGCTGAAGAATTGAAAAGATTGTATGATTATTGTAAATCAGAAGGAGAAAACTACTGTGAAAATGTGTTTTTTAGGTTAGACAGAAAGTCAATATTGAGGTTGTTTATGAGGATATTTCCTTTTAAACAATTTGAGGGTGTTAAAAAGAGGATTAACGACCAAGTAGATACATTTGAAGAAACTCTTAAAAATTTCAAAGAAACCAACAATCTCCGCATATACGTAGATTATGGTAGGTATAATGACAGGAATAAATCACTTTTCCCTAAAATTATCATATCTGTAAGTGTTGGGGTATGGATACGTTTAGAGGTCCAGATAAACCATTACAACATAAGTAATGAAAACAAAGATACATATGAGAAAATTTTAGAGTTAATAGAACTTAACCTGCTTGCAATAGGATACAGAGGTGTAGAGAAATTCCTTGAACTTTATGAGGAATAACTGAGACTGGTTAGGACAAGCCAATGAATAGTCCCAGAGACTTGATTCTAAAATAGTGTCCATCGTATCTCAGAGGAGCGAATATAACAAGTCACAAGTTTTTGAGACATTAAGAATTTTGTAAGTGTTGATGAGTTTGGCTATCCGCTAGGATACAGAACATCTATGTAGGGTATTGTACATGGAACTGTTAATTGAAGGAAGTTATAAATATTTACTCTTAAAAATGGGCAAGATTATAGAGTAGTAGTGATTGTATGGGATATTGTCAGAAATAAAATTCCTGAATTGAGAGGAAAAAATCACGGAAATCCTTGTGAAATCAGAAATGGGAGAGAAAAGAGGATAACAGATAGTATGGACACTTGTTGATAATTTCTGAACAAACATTATTACCGTATGGAAGGCAGCCGGACATATTGGCGTTGGACAGTACTGGCGGGCCATTACATATGCTGCCAATTTTTCAGCATCTTGAAAGAGTTGCTTACGAAGTAAGCAACTGTTGATTACGGAGTAATCAACATTTAGGAATTCCTGATCTAGTCCTAAAGAAAAAAATTGAAGAATTTGTTGAAGAGGATATAGAGAAAATTAACCAGAAACAGATAGTAATGCCACCAGGCCGAACTCTCTGCTTCGCTTCGATGCTATCGCACTCGGACAACAGTTGGATATGCGGCCCGCTGTCGCTCACCCAAACCACGGGCTTCGTATATCCCCACTTAGGCGACATGCAGAAAAACAGATATAGGTGTTTTAAGATAATAAATGGTGGAAACCATGAAAATAAAAGAGGTGCTTGAAGAGTTTAAAAAAGAAATTGAAAAGTTATACGGTGACAAATTAAAGGAAATTATGCTCTATGGGTCATATGCGAGAGGTGATGCTACAGAAGACTCTGACATAGATTTGCTCATCGTTCTCGAGGGAAAAGTAACCCATGGAAAAGAAATTGACAGGATGATAGATATAATAACAGAAATAAACCTGAAATATGGTGTGCTAATATCAGTTTATCCGGTTTCAGAGGAGGATTATAAAAAGGTTAATAGTCCGCTACTCATAAATGTGCGAAGAGAAGGCATATCAACATGAAAGAGATAGAATCTCTGATAGAGAGAGCGGAGAAATATCTGAGGAGTGCTGAAATACTCATCAAAGAAGGTGATTATGAATCTTCGGTTTCAAGAACCTACTATGCGATGTTTTATTGTACACAAGCCATGCTACTTACAAAGAATCTATCATTTTCATCCCATAAAGGTGTGATCTCAGCTTTTGGAGAGCATTTTATAAAAACAGGTATTTTCCCAAAAGATATGGGCAGAGAGCTGAATAGAGCATTTGAAAAACGACAGCTAAGTGATTACGAATACACATTTGTTATCTCCAAGAATGAAGCTGAAGAAATGCTTAAGAATGGAAGAAAGTTTGTAAATGAGATAGCCCGTTATCTAAGGAAGAAAAAGATAATATGAGGACTGCACGTCGCCCAAGAGCGGGTATACGGTTCTACCGCTCACCCAAACCCTCACGGGCTTCGCATATCCGCCAGCCGTTGTCCGAAATCGCCCGAAGCTCAATAGGGGCTTCGCCCGCTCTCCGCTCGCTAACGCTCGTTTCGGTGCTATCACACTCGAGACAACAGGCGATATGCGGCCAGCTATCGCTCACCCATTTGTAAGGATTTGCCTTCGGGTGCATTGAGTTCATCTTGAGAAACAGAGCCCTCGAGAGATTTATATTCTCTTGGTGTGTAAGGACGGCCATGATAGCGAGGGAGCAGATATTTGAGGTGCTCGAGTCGTATGACCTCGAGAAGGCGAGGATAGGTGTGCTCGGGTCACATTCCGCACTGGATACGTGCGATGGCGCGATCGAAGAGGGGTTCTCCACCTATGTGGTGTGCCAGAAGGGGAGGGAGAGAACGTACGCGCATTACTTCAGGTCCAAGTGGGTGAATGGCAGACGCGTGAGGGGATGTGTGGACGAGGTTGAGGTCTATGAGAGGTTTGCCCACGTTCTCTTGCCCGAGAGTCAAAAGAAGATGCGCGAGAAAAACGTGCTGTTCGTGCCCAACCGGTCCTTCACCTCCTACTGTGGCATCGACGCCGTGGAGAACGATTTTCTGGTCCCCCTCGTGGGTAGCAGAAATCTTCTGAGGAGTGAAGAGAGGGGTGAGGAGAGAAGCTACTACTGGTTGCTCGAGAGGGCGGGACTACCCCACCCGGAGCGAATAGAGCCCGAGGAGATCGATGGGCTTGTGATGGTCAAGCTTCCACATGCCAAAAAGCGCCTTGAGAGGGGTTTCTTCACCGCCGCCTCGTATGAGGAGTACAGGAGGAAGTCGGAAGAGCTTTTGAGGGCAGGTGTGATAACTGCGGAGGATCTGGAGAGGGCCAGAGTGGAGCGATACATCATAGGTCCGGTGTTCAACTTTGACTTTTTCTACTCCCCGCTCGAGAGGGACGTTTCTCCGATTGAGCTGCTGGGCATCGACTGGAGGTTCGAGACGAGCCTCGATGGACACGTGCGTCTTCCGGCTCCCCAGCAGATGACCCTTCCGCCCCATCAGAGTACTCCAGAGTACACTGTATGTGGGCACAACTCGGCCACGCTTCGCGAGTCGCTGCTCGAGAGGGCGTTTGACCTCGCAGAGCGGTACGTGCAGGCAACGCAGCGCTACTATCCCCCCGGCATCATAGGGCCGTTCTGTCTGCAGACCTGTGTGGACAAGGACCTCAACTTCTACATATACGATGTGGCTCCGAGAATCGGCGGGGGCACCAATGTGCACATGTCTGTGGGACATCCATATGGCAACTGCCTTTACAGGTGTCCGATGAGCACCGGCAGGAGGCTCGCGAGGGAGATAAGGCTGGCAATCGAGACCGATAGTGTGAAAGAGATCGTGACGTGATGAGATGTCGGGAGGAGGGAGGTAGGAGGTACGCTGTAGCGGGATGTTCGATATGGATGCTCGCCCTCCATCAAATTATGGAGAGAG